>NZ_JBVICF010000001.1:1038072-1039674 GCF_055572995.1 Streptomyces sp. NPDC030245
GCTCGATGTTTGACGCTTCACAGCGGGTACCGGAATATCAACCGGTTATCCATCGACTACGCCTGTCGGCCTCGCCTTAGGTCCCGACTTACCCTGGGCAGATCAGCTTGACCCAGGAACCCTTAGTCAATCGGCGCACACGTTTCTCACGTATGTATCGCTACTCATGCCTGCATTCTCACTCGTGAACCGTCCACCACTGCCTTCCGGCGCAGCTTCACCCGGCACACGACGCTCCCCTACCCATCCCAGCCCCCGTTGGGGGTATGTGCTGGAATGACACGACTTCGGCGGTACGCTTGAGCCCCGCTACATTGTCGGCGCGGAATCACTAGACCAGTGAGCTATTACGCACTCTTTCAAGGGTGGCTGCTTCTAAGCCAACCTCCTGGTTGTCTCTGCGACTCCACATCCTTTCCCACTTAGCGTACGCTTAGGGGCCTTAGTCGATGCTCTGGGCTGTTTCCCTCTCGACCATGGAGCTTATCCCCCACAGTCTCACTGCCGTGCTCTCACTTACCGGCATTCGGAGTTTGGCTAAGGTCAGTAACCCGGTAGGGCCCATCGCCTATCCAGTGCTCTACCTCCGGCAAGAAACACACGACGCTGCACCTAAATGCATTTCGGGGAGAACCAGCTATCACGGAGTTTGATTGGCCTTTCACCCCTAACCACAGGTCATCCCCCAGGTTTTCAACCCTGGTGGGTTCGGTCCTCCACGACCTCTTACAGCCGCTTCAACCTGCCCATGGCTAGATCACTCCGCTTCGGGTCTTGAGCGCGCTACTATGTCGCCCTATTCGGACTCGCTTTCGCTACGGCTTCCCCACACGGGTTAACCTCGCAACACACCGCAAACTCGCAGGCTCATTCTTCAAAAGGCACGCAGTCACGACGTACAGCACAAGTGCTGCACGCGACGCTCCCACGGCTTGTAGGCACACGGTTTCAGGTACTATTTCACTCCGCTCCCGCGGTACTTTTCACCATTCCCTCACGGTACTATCCGCTATCGGTCACCAGGGAATATTTAGGCTTAACGGGTGGTCCCGCCAGATTCACACGGGATTTCTCGGGCCCCGTGCTACTTGGGTGTCTCTCAAACGAGCCGCTGATGTTTCGACTACGGGGGTCTTACCCTCTACGCCGGACCTTTCGCATGTCCTTCGCCTACATCAACGGTTTCTGACTCGTCTCACAGCCGGCAGACTGTGAAAGAGAGATCCCACAACCCCGTATGCGCAACCCCTGCCGGGTCTCACACGCATACGGTTTGGCCTCATCCGGTTTCGCTCGCCACTACTCCCGGAATCACGGTTGTTTTCTCTTCCTGCGGGTACTGAGATGTTTCACTTCCCCGCGTTCCCTCCACACTGCCTATGTGTTCAGCAGCGGGTGACAGCCCATGACGACTGCCGGGTTTCCCCATTCGGAAACCCCCGGATCAAAGCCTGGTTGACGACTCCCCGGGGACTATCGTGGCCTCCCACGTCCTTCATCGGTTCCTGGTGCCAAGGCATCCACCGTGCGCCCTTAAAAACTTGGCCACAGATGCTCGCGTCCACTGTGCAGTTCTCAAACAACGACCAACCACCCATCACA